>CAXXLM010000001.1:0-40119 GCA_963663065.2 Aggregatilineales bacterium
ACATGGCCCAAGTGCGAATCGCAGCGGTTGCAGAGCACCTCGATGCGACGCATGCCATGGCTGAGATCCTGGCGGGTGGCCACCTTGCCCTGGTCGATGACATCCCAGAAGCTGGGCCAGCCGCAGAAAGAATTGTACTTTGTCTCCGAGGAGAAGAGTTCCTGCCCACAGGCGGCGCAGGCATAGACGCCATCGGCTTTGGAATTGACGTATTTGCCGGTGAAGGGGCGCTCGGTGGCTTGCTCCCGCAGGACGGCGTATTGCTGCGGGCTGAGCTGCTGGCGCCACTGGGCATCGGTCTTGATGATCTTGTCGGTCATGGGGGGTATGCCTTTCGCTGGCGCTTAGCTTGAATGTACAATATGGTTTGGGCTGATGCAAGCGGATGGCGATAGCGCATGGCCACGACCGAACATACCATCAATGACGTGATTGCCACCATGCTGCGGGGTACGCGCTTTGCCTGGCGCGGCGAGGAAGTCGTCCGGTCGGAGACGACGGGGCTGCTGGCGGGGTCTGGCGGTTTGCGGCCCGATATTCTGGTGCATGAACCATACACCGCGCCGGTGGTCATCGAGTCGGAACACATGCCGGCGCAGACGGTCGAAGAAGAGGCTTTGGGGCGCTTGGGCGCAAAGCTGAGCGACTCAGAACAGAGCGTGCTTTCTGCCATTGCCTTGCGCCTGCCAGAGCGCTTTCGGGATGCCCAAGGCGATACGCTAATTCAGGCCATCGCAGACGCGCGAGATATGGAATTCGCGCATTTTGCCGGGCGCAGTTCGGACAAAGTTACGCGCTACCCGCAGGCTGGCTGGCTTAAGGGCGGCTTGCATGAATTGTCGGTGCTCGCGCAATCGGCAACCATGCCGGCTTTCCTTGTGGAAGAAGCGGCGAATATCCTGGAGGTTGGCGTCAACAATGCGGCAGGTTTCCTGAACAAACATGTCTCAAAGCTATATCCCAACGCTGTTCTGGCGATTGCAAACGAATTGCACCAGCAAGACAGCGTCCAGACGCGGCGGATGGCTATGACCATTCTAATCAATGCGTTTATGTTTCACGCAAGCCTGGCGGATGGTCCGGGCGACTTGTCAGAGGTTCGCACAATTTCCCAACTGGAAGGCGACCAATCGGGATTGCAGGTCGGCAATGTAACGCAAGAATGGCGCAAGATTTTGCGGGTGAACTATTGGCCCATCTTCGACATTGCGCTGCGGATTTTCGAGCGGATTCCCGAGATTCAGGCAGGCGAATTCGTCGCCGGTTTAGCGCGCACTGCTCGGAACCTGCTGGGCAACGACTTGATGCGCTCGCATGACTTGACCGGCACAGTATTCCAGACTCTCATCGCCGACCGCAAATTCCTGGCCGCCTTCTACACCAAGCCGGCTTCGGCCGCGCTGCTGGTTGGCTTGGCGGTCAACGAAGAGAATCTGCTGGGCGCGGAAGGCTGGGCGAACCCCGAGGCGGTCAAGAGACTGCGCATCGCCGATTTCGCCTGTGGCACGGGGACGCTGCTATCGGCCGCCTATCAGCGCATCAGCCAGTTGCATGAACTGCATGGTGGCAACGCGGCAGCAATTCACGCCGAGATGATCGAAAACGCGATACTGGGCTGCGACATCCTGCCGGCCGCGGCGCACTTGACCGCTTCCATGCTGTCGGGCGCGCACCCCACCGTGCAGTATCAAGGCGGGCGGATCTTCACCCTGCGCTACGGGCGGCAAGAAGATGGGGCGGTGGCGCTTGGCGCGATTGACCTGCTGCGGGATTTGGCTTTGCTGCAAGGCTCGGAAATCACGGCGAAAGCGTCTGAAAGCCTGGGCGAAGCGGAAAAGGAAGCCTGGCGATACGCTCCGCATGTGTCCTTTGATTTGGTGATTATGAACCCGCCGTTTACGCGCGCGACTAATCATGAAGGTCGCCATGAAAACGTGCCAAACCCTATGTTCGCTGCCTTTGGCTCCAGCACCGAAGAACAGAAGGCGATGGCGAACGAAACTAAGAAGCTGACAAAAGGCACCGTCGCCCATGGGAATGCCGGCGAGGCTTCAATCTTTCTTGCGCTGGCCGACCGCAAGCTGGCGAAAGATGGCATGTTGGCTCTGGTTATGCCTCTAGCTATGATGACAGGCGCGTCTTGGGAGAAGAGCCGCGCTCGATTGACCGAGTCCTATGAGGATCTGATTCTCATCTCTATCGCAGGAAGTGATAAAGGAGAGCTTTCCTTTTCTGCTGACACTAGCATGGGCGAGTGCTTGGTCATTGGCAAACGGAACGGCAAGAGACAGTCAAGAGCGACATTTATAGTGCTCGAGAAATCCCCTCAGCATCCAGCGTTCAGTGTCAAGATTGCCAAGCGAATTCGAGAACTAATCAAAGGGAAGGCGATCAGACCATTAGAAAGCAGCCCGGCCGGCGGTACGTACATCACACTTGGGGGCGAATTGGTTGGGCAAGCGATTGACGCGCCATTGCCAATGTCAGGTGGATGGAAGCTGGCGCGGATTGTTGACTTTGCACTGGCGCAAAGTGCTTATCAATTGGCGCAAAACAGTCAGATTTGGTTGCCCACACAGAATAGGCCGATCAGAATCTTAATGTCCACCGTCGATCAGATTGGCCAGGTCGGTCCAGTTCATAGAGACATAAATGGCACAAATCCTGACGGCTCTATCCGCGGGCCCTTCGAGCTTCGCGAGTTGCAGGGCGACATTGTTCCAACTTACCCGATTCTTTGGGCGCATAAGGCGGACCGAGAGCGAACTCTTGCATTTGATGCAGATAACGAAGGTGTTCCTCGTCAAGTAAAGGATGAAGAGCTACGAGCGGTCATCTCATCAAAGACAGAAGCTATCATGTCGACATCCAGCCATTGTCATCACAATGTCGATTTCCAATTCGACGCACAATCTACTTCAATGCAATTCACACCGCGTAAATCCATTGGAGGCCGCGCTTGGATCTCTCTAAACTTGTCTGACGAGGACAAAGGAGAAGGCTTTAGTTCTTTGGGGGAACACCACTACGGGCTCTGTTGATGTACTGGTGGCACTGCATCCCGACAGCATCCAAGCCGAGGAATGCTCACAAAAACCACCCTCGCCACCCTCCCCATCCTCGACGTCACCGCCCTCAGTCCCGACCCAACTCGCCACAGCCGCCAGCATCTTCGACGATACCTGCCAACTGCCCCTCAAGCCCCTGCACGAACTCGCCATCGACGAGAACCGCAAGCTCATCGACCGCCGCTTCTATGGCGAAGTCCTGGGCATCCCCGCCGACATACTCAAAGACGGAGGACCCCTGGACACCCTGCGCAAAAAACTCAGCCGCGAGCCATCCATCCGCGGCAGCAAGTGACCAGGAGACAAGCCATGCCCAATACCATCGCCATCACAGAAGTCGCCGAGGGTTTCCGCTTTGCGCTGCGCGAGACCTTCAAATCCGTCTTCGGCATCTACCTCGACAAAGGCACATCACTCTTCGAGACCCTGGCCGAGATCTCCGCCGAGCAAGCCTCCCAGCCCATGGGCAAATGCGCCAGCATCGCCGCCCATGTCGCGCATACCAGCTATTACCTGCGCGCGCTGGAAGACCGCATGCTGGGCCGCGACCTCAGTTATATCGATTGGGACGCAATCTGGCGGGAGGTCAGCGCGGTGGACGAAGCCGAATGGGCAGAGCTGATCGCCGATTTGCGCGCCGCTTATGAGCGCATCATGAGCCAGCTTGATGGAGCGGACACCTGGCAAGGCAGCCATGAGCTGTCCTGCCTGCTGGGCGTCATCGCGCATACCGCCTATCATCTCGGCGAGATCCGTCAGATGATGTGCCACGTAAGGAGTTGAATCATGCGCCAGGTCACGGTTTATCGCGAGCGGGGGCAATTCGCTGGCTGGCCCGCCAATTATGGCGCCTGGGCTTGGGGCGATGAGATGGTGGTTGGTTTCGCGCTGGGCAAGCACAAGACCACATCGCGCGGCCATGCCATCAACAAGCGGCAGCCGGTCATCAATATGCAGGCGCGCAGCCGGGATGGTGGCATCAGCTGGCAGCTGGAAGATTTCCATGGGCGGCGCATGGGCGGGCGCGGTTTATCAGCCGATGAGCACATGGCGGCGGGATTGCGGCTGGGAGAGGTCATGGAAGCGACTTCGGCAGCCATCCCCAGCGAGCCAATCGACTTCGCGCAGCCCGATTTTGCCTTGATGCTGGCGCGAACGGGTATGGCGCGAGGCGTCTTCTCCTTCTTCTACGTTTCGCATGATCGCTGCCGCAGCTGGCAGGGACCCTATCGCCTGCCCATGTTTGCACAGTCGGGCATAGCCGCGCGCAGCGATTATCTGCTCCAGGGTCCGCGTTCGGCGCTGCTCTTCCTGACCGCCAACAAAGCCGATGGCGATGAAGGCAAAGTCATCTGCGTCCAGACTAAGGATGGCGGCATGAGTTTTGAATTGCTGGCTGAAGTCGGCGGAGAACCCAGCGGACGCGGCGATTTCGCCATCATGCCAGCGAGCTTGCAATTGCCCTCGGGGCGCATCCTTTGCGCGCGGCGCTGTCGTGAAGGCGCAACCCAGCTCAGTTGGATTGACCTCTACTTTTCCGACGATGGCGGGCGCTCCTGGCAGTTTCTCTGCGCTCCCGCCCATTTCGCGGGGGTCGGGCACAGCGGCAACCCGCCTTGCCTGCTCCAGCTGCCCGATGGCCGCTTGGCATTGATCTATGGCAATCGCGATCATCCGCATACCATCTGCGCGCGGCTCAGCGAGGATGGCGGCGAGACCTGGGGCGGCGAGATTGTCCTGCGCGGCGGCGGGGCGAATGGCGATATGGGTTATGTTCGGGCGGTAAAGCGGGCTGATGGCGCGGTGGCGGCGATGTACTATTTCAACGATGAGCCGGGCGGCGATGGCGAGCGCTTCATCGGGGCGACGATTTGGATGCCATGACGAGCGGCGTCGACGTGGCCTGCTTGCGCGCTTTTGCCACTGCCTTCTGTGGCGCAATTAAGGCAGAAGGAGCAAAACAATGGAAAGATCGAAGAGCGTTCGCAAGATCCCGTGGCTGCCAATCCTGCTGCTCGCATGGAACATCCTTGACGCAGCGGTGCATATCGCCGTCGACAGGGTTGAGCCGCTGCGAATTGCCGGAAACATCATCGGGGTAGTCGCTGCGGTCATCGTCTTGCTCGGTTTCGCCCAAGCTATGTCGCCCCGCATTCTGTCTCTTTCCGCCATCGCGATACTCGCGCTCAATACCGCGCATTCGGCTGAGCACGGCTTTGGGCCGCCCATGCTCGTCTTCATTGGGCTAAGCGTCTTTTTGCTGCTTCGCTGGGCGCAAGTCCAATCAGCGCAGGCGAACGCGGAGAGCGATAAAGCCGCTGGCAGTTTCGCGCTTCGCTGGTGGCTTTCCCTGGCCATTTGCTTGGGCGGCGTTGCGCTCGTAGCCATTAGCGGGCTGCCGGTCAATTAGCGGACTGTCAGTTGATTCGGACATCAAGGCGCAATGGTTCGCTGGCGCGCTGGCAGCGATGGTCTATTTTAATGATGAACCGAGCGGCTATGGCCAGCGCTTCATCGAGGCGACGATCTGGATGCCATGAGCCCGCGCCTTACTCCCAAAGCATCGAGTACAACACAAAATCGCTGGTCGTGATGCCCCGCGGCAGGCTCACAACCGTCAGAACCATGTCGGCGATTGTCTCCGGCTGCACCAGGACCGCTTTATCGATGCCCGGCGAGGCCGCCTCCCGCATGGGCGTATCGGCTGGACCCGGCGAGATCATCAGCACGCGAATCCGCTCCGGGCGCAGTTCGGCCGCCAGCGCGCCAGTCATTCCCTTCAAGCCGACCTTGGCTGCCGTATAAGCGCTCACGCCAGGCACGGACAGCGCCGTAACAATCGAGCCGATATTGATGACGCTGGCGTTATCGCTGCGACGCAGGTTGGGCAGCAGCGTCCGCGTCAAGATGTAGGGCGCGCGCAGGTTGACCCGCAAGATGTGATCCAGCTGCTCATTGGACGTGTCTGCCAACATCGCGATCAGCCAGTCACCGGCGCAGTTGATGAGGATATCGACCGTTTCGCCCGCCAGCGCCTCGCCAAATGCCGCCACAGCCAGGTCATCTGTGACATCCAGCGAGTGGATGCGGGCTCTGCCGCCTAGCGCGGAGATTTCTTCCGCCACCTGCCGCAGCTTGCTTTCCGTCCGCCCGACCAGGATGCAGCTAATGCCAGCCTGCGCGAACCTCAAGGCGATGGCGCGGCCCGTGCCTTGCCCGGCGCCAGTGATGATGGCTTTTCGCATGCGCAACCCTTCCCGCTCAAGCGCCCTCATCAATCAGCCGGCGCAGACGTTGGATATGCGCTGGACCAATCTCGCAGCAGCCGCCGATGATAGTCGCCCCCGCCTCCAGCCAGCCGGCCGCTGCCCGGGCATAGGTCTCCGGCGGCAGGTCGGCTCGCGAAGACAGCTGCACGACCCCGCCTTCCTCTTCCCAATCTTCCGGGATCTCGACGAAGCCATTGGCATAGGCGCCAAAGGGCATACCACGCTCGCGCAGAATCGGCATGGCCGCTTGTACGCTGTCGGGCGTCGTGCAATTGACCAGCAGCGCATCGGGCAGGTCGTCGCCCAAAGACGCGATAACTTGGCCAAGGCCTTCGCCTCCCCGCAAATCGGTGGCGCCGTGGTCATCCAGCGTCAGCGCCAGCCAGACAGTTTTGCCGCGCCCTTGAGCCGCCTGCATGAAAGCCAGAGCCTCGAAACTGGTCGAGAGCGTCTCGCCCAAATAGATATCGACATAGGGATCCAGGCCGTCCATCATTTCGGCGAATTGGCTGGCGGTTTCGTCAAATGACAGCGCGAATTCGTTGACGTAACTGGCTTCCAGAGGCGGCATGCTGGCGGCGATGCGAATGCCCTTGCCACCCTCATCGCGGGCTCGGCAAGCCAGTTCGCCAGCGATGCGCAGGAGTTCTTCGAAGCGGTTTTCGATGCCGGCATGGCGCAGGCGCAGGCGCGTAGTGCCATAAGTATCGGTTGTGATGACATCGGCGCCCGCCAGGATGTAATCGCGATGAATCTCATAGACCAGCTGGGGATTCTCATAGAGCGCGGCCACCGCCCATTCGCCGTAGCCGCCCTTGCCGCCACGATTGACGATCTCTTGGCCCATGCCGCCATCCAGCAAAATGGGCTTGGCAGTCTTGGTCATGCTTGTCTCCCTCTGCGTCAGTGGCGCGATTCTAGCATGATTGCCCGCAGCCTCAAAAACAATTCCCAGCCATCATCGCCAGATTAGAAAATATATGCTAAACTATGCAGCGAATTCCAGGGGCAATCTGAGCATCGTCCACAGGCAGCAACATTCATGGACAATCCTCCGCATCAACCGACAACACTGGGGGACCGCCTCATCATTGGCAATTGCGTTGATGTCATGCGCGGCTTGCCAGAGGGGAGCGTCAAACTCACCGTCACCTCCCCGCCTTATGACAGCCTGCGCGATTACAAGGGTTATGACTTCCCCTTTGAAGCCATCGCGGATGAACTCTTTCGCGTCACGGCAAAGGGCGGCATAGTCGTCTGGGTGGTCGGCGATCGCATCCATGGCGGCCGCAGCCTGACCTCTTTTCGCCAGGCGCTGTATTTCCAGCAGATCGGCTTCTCCGCGCATGACGTCATGATCTACCAGAAGAAGAACACGCCCTTCATGCGCAGCAACGCCTATACCAACGCCTATGAGATGATGTTCGTGCTGTCCAAAGGCAAACCCGCCACTTTCAACCCGCTCAAGACGCCCACCGCGCGCCATGGCATGGAACTGCTGACGCATAACAAGCGGCCGGATGGCGTCAACAAGAAGAAACGCGGCGAGCTCAAGAAGGAGAAAACGCGCACGAATATCTGGTCATACGCCGTCGGTTTGGGCGGCACCACCCGCGACAGAATCGCCTTCCAGCATCCGGCTGTTTTCCCGGAGAAGCTGGCGCTAGACCATATCTTATCATGGAGCGACCCGGGCGACCTGGTGCTGGATCCCATGTGCGGCTCGGGCACGACCGGCAAGATGGCGCTGCTGCATGACCGCCAGTTTATCGGCATCGACATCTCGCCCGAATACATCGAAATCGCTCGCCAGCGGCTTGGCGACTGCGGCTTCCGTGTCAGCGTGGAAATTGGCGAAGCGCCAGCCGATACGGACGGGCAAGTGTAGATTCTGCCTCCCCCTGATGCTTCGGGGGGACTGAGGGGGGTAGACGCGCGCGCCCTTTGCCATCATCCGCGAAATCGTTACAATACGCGGCAAAGCGAAAGCCAAGCGAAATGAGCATCTCATGGATGGCGTGACAATCCCCCGTCTTTACCCAATCACACAATCCCTGCCCAAAGGCGAGCCGGTCGACATTGAAGCCAAGCTGGCAGCCGAGTTCGCGCGGCTGGGCCTGGCGGCGCAGGTCAAAGACAAGCGCATCGCCCTCGGTTTTGGCAGCCGCGGCATCGCCCAGATTGATGTCATCGCCAAGGCGCTGGTATCCCTGGTCAAGGCGGCCGGCGGCAATCCCTTCATCGTGCCGGCCATGGGCAGTCACGGCGGCGGCACGCCAGCTGGCCAAATTGATGTGCTGGATGGGCTGGGCATCAGCGAAGCGACCATGGGCTGCCCCATTCGGGCTACTATGGAAGTCGTCAATACGGGCATGACCAGCGTGGGCTTGCCGGCTTACCTGGACAGATATGTCGCCGAGGCCGACGGGCTGATCATCGCCAACCGCATCAAGGCGCATACCGATTTTCGCGGTCCGCATGAGAGCGGCTTGCTGAAGATGCTGGCTGTGGGCTTGGGCAAGGAGACCGGCGCGCTGGCCATTCATCAGCAGGCTGTGCCCGGCTTGCGCGATTATATGCCCGTCATCGCCCAGCATCTGCTGCAGCCCAGCCATTTTCTCGCTGGCTTCGGCGTCGTGGAAGACGGCTATCACCAGGTCGCCATGCTGGAAGGTTTCTGCGCGGACACGGTCGTCGAGGGCGACAGGACTCTGCTGCGGCATTCGCGCGAGCTGATGCCGAGCTTGCCAGTCGATGATATTGACGTGCTGATTATCGACGAGATGGGCAAGAATATCAGCGGCGCCGGCATGGACACCAATATCATCGGCCGCTGGATGGTCGAGGGCCAGCCGGAGCCGGAAAAGCCGCGGATCAAGCGCATCGCCATCCTCGATCTCACGCCCGAATCGCATGGCAACGCCACGACGTATGGGCTGGCGGATTTCATGTCGCGCAAGCTATTCGACAAGATCGACTTTCCCATCACCACCAAGAATATGTTCACCAGCGGATTCCTGCTGCGCTGCCGCATGCCGCTGGTCTTCGAAAATGACGAGGAGACAATCAAAGCCGCGCTCTTCGATGCCTTCCGCGCCGACCCATCGCAAACGGCTGATGCCCGCGTCGTGCGCATCAAGAACACCTTGGCGCTGGAGCATGTCTGGGTCAGCCAAAATATTGCCGGCGAGTTGAATGGCAGCCACAAAGTTGCAATTGGCGAGCAGGGCGCGGAGTTGGAATTCGCTGGCGGGGCGCTTGTCTAGAGTGGGCGATAGCTAACGTCAGTTTACGTTAGGATACGATATAGTCTGTGACGTTTACGCTAGGTTATCGAGGAGACCACGTTCGCAGAAATCCTGCGCCGCATAGACTTCAGAGGTTAATCGCATGAATACGCTCTACTATGGCGATTGCCTTACAGTCATACGGGACAAGATGCAGCCTGGAGCGTGGACTTGGTATACCTTGACCCGCCCTTCAACTCCAAGCGCGATTACAACAACATCTACAAAGATCATACGGGCCGACCGCTGCCTGATCAGGTTGAGGCATATACGGATACCTGGGTGCTAGACGCGGCGCGCATGCGAACGATTCGGGCAATGCCCATGCTGCTGCGCGAACATCAGATTGACGGGCATAACGCGGACTTTCTGGCGCATTTCCTGAGTGGTCTGGTGAATGTGCAAGCGGATATGGCTGCATACCTGGCCTATATGACCGAGCGCTTGCTATGGATCAAACGGGTTATGAATCCGACCGCAAGCATATATTTGCATTGTGACCCTGTAGCCAGCCATTACCTGAAAGTTGTAATGGATGTTGTGTTTGGGTGGAAGAATTTTCAGAACGAATTTGTGTGGTATTACTCCGGCGGTGGCGCCTCAAAGAAACGTTGGGCGAGAAAACATGACATCCTGCTGTTCTACACCAATAGCAGAAATTGGGTGTTCAATGTCGATGACGTAAGAACTCCTTATAAGTGAGACAAAGGGCAGAGGCGCGCCGATGGATCTGAGCGAGACTACCAGAAAGGAAAAATACCGGATGATGTTTGGCAACATCATTCACTGTTGCCCTGGTCTAGCGAATGGCTTGACTTCAAAACTCAGAAGCCGCTTGCCTTGCTGGAGAGAATCGTCAAGGCTTCAAGCAGTCCAGGAGATGTTGTCCTCGACCCGTTTTGTGGCTGCGCTACCACAATTGAAGCAGCCAATAAACTTGGCCGCCAATGGATCAGCATAGACATAACGATTCACGCGATTCGGAGAGTCGCCCGCCGAAGGCTATTTGAACGCATGGGGCTTACCGAGGGTGAGGACTATGTAATTGACGGGGTACCCAAAAACTGGGAAGGCGCATTCGAATTATGGAAGCAGGATCATTATCAATTCCAAAAGTGGTGCGTTGAGAAAGTCGATGGATTTGTCAATGTCAAGAGAACAGCGGATGACGGCATAGACGGACGCATCTACTTCGACATGCCTGGCGAGAAGATATTCCAGTCCATGGCCTTGGAAGTCAAGGGCGGGGAAAATGTTGGCATCAATGTCGTGCGTTCGCAAAGCGCGCTGCTGCAGTATGAGAATATTCAGATGGCAGGTCTAATCACTTTGCATGAGCCGAGCGAACGGCAACTCAGGAATTTCAAACAGACTATGGCTATGGCTGGCGATATAGAGATCGACGGCAGGGTGTATCCGAGAATTCAACATCTGACGGTAAATCAGATTGTAAATGGGGCAAAGTTTGATCTGCCTAGCCCAGTCGGGCATACAGGCACGGGATATGAAGGCGACCTTTTCCAGGAACCGCCTGTCTAACGCAAACCCATAGCCCGCAGATTGCGATAGCTGATCGCCAGGCTCTCGAAAGGGTCGCGCTGGCAATAATCCTGCTCCACCGCATACCATTCCACGCCGGCCCGCTGGCAAGCCGCCAGGATAGCCGGGAAGTTCATATTGCCTTCGCCGACCTCGGCCATGGCTTGCTGGCCCCGCCCGTCAGCGCTGGGCAGCATCACCATATCTTTTAGATGCACTACTGGCATGCGCCCGGCCATGCGCTCGATCCAGATGATGGGATCCCCGCCGCCATGCTGAATCCAATAGGTATCCAGCTCGGCTTGCATATATCGCGGGTCCGTCTCGGAAAAGAGGATATCCAGCCCCGTCCGTCCGCTGTACTTGACAAACTCGAAGCTGTGATTGTGATAGCTGAAGCTCAAGCCCGCTTCCGCCAGTTGTTTGCCTATGCCATTGGCGATCTCTACGAAGCGAAAAAAGCCGGCTTCGCTGCCGCGGAATTCGCCGGGCATGCCGCCGATGGCGACGTGGCGACAAGCCCAAAGCTGGTGCTGGGCGATGACGGCATCAGTGTCATTCAGCAGGTCATTCACCGCCGCGTGGGTATTGCAGATGGTCAAGCCATTGTCGTCGCAGACGCGCTTGACATCGGAATCCGCGATGGGACCCAGCGCCGAAAGCTGCACAGCCTGGTAGCCGATCTGGCGAATGCGTTTCATGCTGGCGGCGAAATCGTCAAGCGTCTTGATATGCTCGCGGATGGTATAGAGCTGGGCTGCGATTTGGGTTTTCGACATGGTTTCTCTTCCCGATTGCACGTGTCACTTGCTTTCATTGATCCCCGCCACATCCATCAACTCGCGCAGAGCCGCCACCGCCATCGCCATGCCATCCGCGCCGCTGAAACCGCTGGAATGCCGCGCCTCCAGCAGATGCGGCTCCAGCGAAAGCACGCCGGCATATCCGCTGGCTTCCAGGCGAGCGAGCAACTCCGGCAGCTGACCATCGCCGGCTCCAGCCACGGTCACCGAATTGTCCGCGAGCAGCGCATCCTTGATGTGAACGCAGCCGATATGCGGGCTCAGCGCATCCCACCAGGCCTCAACCTGGCCAATGGCGCCGCATTGCACGAAGTTGGCGGGGTCCCAGATGAAGCGGAAATGCGGCGAATCAATGGCGCGCATGACCTGCAGGCAGCGCTCGGGCAAATCCCCGACGACCCCCTTCTCGTTCTCCAGCAGCAGAAGCAAGTCACTCTCGGCGGCGACTTCCGTCAGCTTGCCCAGCCGGTCAATAGACTGCTGCATGGCGGCGGCATCGTTTTCGCCCTGCGGATAAAACGAGAAAATACGGATATTGCCTGTGCCCAGCGCATGCGCCGTCTCGCCGATGGTTTTCAGGCGCTCGCTTTCGATATGCAGCGGAGCTTCAATGGATGATTTGCCGATTGGGCTGCCCATGCAAGCCACCGCGATGCCATATTCCTGGCATAGTTCAGCGATGCGCTCGACATGCCCGCCGTTGAAATCCGCGCAGTTGACGCCCCAGGCCGCGCGCAGATCAAGCAGCGGGATAGCCAACTCTTTCAAAACCTGCAGCTGTTCTTCAAAGTCGGTGGCGATTTCGTCGCCAAAAGCGCTGATTCTCATCATTGCGATTTTTCGCTTTCCATTCTGGCGGGCAAATCACGCCCATTTAACCACAGGGGGCAAGAACGGCACAGGGCTGGCGAGCGGGTCATGTCAAGTGTTCAGCGTCGACGCGACCTACGCAAGCAAGAGACGGGGAGCCGTGCTCGCGCAGACTCCACAGAAAACCAGCCGAGATCCGCCAATAAGGGACAACTGTAGACTCCCGCGCAGCCTTGCGGCCGCCCACGCAAAATCCATTGCAGCTGGCGGTTTCAAACTCCCCTCCCTGATGCTTCGGAATGCGCGACATAGAGATGTCGGCTGGGCCGGGGGCAGGGTTGGTTTTGCGCAATGCAAACAGCGGCGAGGCGGCGACTCGCCCACCGGTGGTTTTCAGTCTTCGTCATTCCGCATAACCAGGCCCGAGCCCGCGCAGCAGCTCCGGCAGATCGGGCGGATCCTGGAAAAGCAGACCATCGTCCCGAGCCGGATCAGGCAATTCTGGCGGATCATATTCGCGCCAGGCGCCGCCCTGCACAGCCCGGTCATAGCCATCGTCTTCAAAACGTTTGACGAGCCGCTCACGCATTTCGCTGAGCCGGCCGGCATACCGGGGGTTGCCCGCCCAATTCTTGGTCTCATCGGGATCAACGCGCCGGTCAATGAGCCATTCCTTGCGATCAGCCGCGGAATAGATATATTTGAGATCCCGGCTGGCCAGCATGTACAAACCCGTCGCGCCCTCGCTGTATTGGCTATAGACGGCCTCTCGCTTGATCTCGCCAGCGGCAATTGCCAGCAGGTCGCTGCCTTCGGGTGAGGGTGGCGCGATCCCGGCATCTGCGGCGGCCGCGAAACTGGGGAAGATATCCAACAGGCTGACCGGCGCGTCGACGACTTGCCCCGGCGCAGGCCAGCCACGCGGCGGCTTGACAATCAGCGGGACCTTCACAGCCGGGTCCAGCATGGAACGTTTGCCGACGCTGCCATAATCGCCCAGCAATTCGCCATGATCAGCCGTGAAGACGACCAGCGTATTGTCGATGTCATCGCCAAGCGCGCCTAAGATGCGCCCCAGGTTGAAATCGATGAAGGATATGCAGGCGTAATACATGGCTTTCATGGCGCGGAAGAGCATCTCATCGTAGCCCTTGTCGCGGTATTTGTAGCGATTCTGATGATGATTCCAGTAGCTGAGCAGGTCTTCATAGCCTTCGGGGCGGCGCGGCGGCAGCATATCAGCGGCGCGATACAGCTTGTTCCAGGGCGCGGGCGCTTCAAAGGGCGGGTGCGGCTTGATGAAGCTGGCCCACAAGAAAAAGGGTCGCCCAGACCCAGACCCGCCGGGACGCTCACGATCCCGCTGAGCGAGAAAATCAATGGCGCGGTCAGCCACCCAGGTACTGTGATGATGCTGAGCCGGCAGCTGCGATGGCTGGGGAATATAATACATCTCGCTGCGCAAGCCCTGCGGCTCCAGAACGTGGCCATAGCCATTATCGCTGAGATACTGGTGAAAATCGTTGCGCCCCCCGGGCATGCGCGCGCCTTCTTCGGAGATATCGCGGCTCTCGAAGCCCCAAAGCGCGTCAACATGCGGATTGAAGTGCATCTTGCCTATGCCATGCGTCCGATAGCCTTGCGCCTGCAAGACTTGCATGATGCTAAGCCTATCCAGCGGCGAGGCATTGTTGGATGCGCAGCCGTTGATATGCGGCGGCGTCCCCGTGATGGCAGCGCTGCGGGCGGCCACGCAGACTGGCGAGGGCGTATAACAATTGCGGTAGGCTATGCCGTCATTAACCAGCTTATCCAGGTTCGGACTGCGAATCTGCCGATTGCCCAACGCGCCGATGGTATCCGCCCGTTGCTGGTCGGTCATGATGAAGAGGATGTTGGGCTGTTCGGTCATGATCACCTATCCAGCCTTGAATCTTCAGATGGCTATGCCTCGTCGCCGATGCGCATGACAACCTTGCCAAAATGATCGTGCTCCTCCAGGATACGATGCCCCTCGCGGATTTCAGTCAGTGGCAAGACGCGGTCAATGACGGGGCGCAGGAAGCCGGCATTCGCCAATGCCAACACGCGGCGCAATTCGTTATAAGTCGCGCCATTCGCGCCCAGGATGCTCAGCTGGCGATGATAAATCTGCGGGATGCGCAGGCTGAACTGCTTGCCCGAATGCGAGCCGCAGACGACCATCCGCCCGCCGCGAGCCAGCGCGCGCAGCGAATCAGCCCAGGTCATCGCGCCAACCAGATCCTGCGCCACATCGACGCCGCGCCCGCCCGTCCATTCCAGGACCTGCTCGACCCAATCCGCATCGCGATAGCTCACAACATGATCCGCGCCCAGTTCGCGCGCTTTGCTCAGCTTCTCTTCGGTTGAGCTGCTGGCGATGACGCTCGCCCCGGCGTATTTGGCGATCTGGATGCCCATGGAAGCCACGCCACCGCCCGCGCCGGGGATAAAAACCGTTTCGCCAGCCTGCAAACGCGCCACTGTGATGAGCATGTGCCAAGCTGTGCCAGCCACCACCGGTAAGGCAGCCGTCTCGACATGGCTCAGGCTCGCTGGTTTGGCGATGAGGTTGCGGGCCGGCGCCAGCATATACTCCGCCAAGCCGCCATTCTTGTGCTCGCCGATGATCTCATGCCGCGGGCAGATCGTGACATCGCCCGCCCGGCAGAACTCGCAATCGCCGCAGGTCAAAAGCGAATAGAGCGTGACCGCGTCGCCGGGCTTCCAGCCAGCCACATCCGCGCCAAGCTCGTCGACCACGCCCGAGACATCGACGCCGGTGACCAGGGGCAGGGGGACAGCGCCAAACTGCGGGCCGCGGCGGATGCCCACATCCAGCCAGTTCAAGGCGCAGGCATGCACCTTTATGCGCGCTTCATCGGCAGCCGGCTGCGGAATGGCTATCCGCTCCAATTGGATGACATCGCTCTCGCCATGTGCATGGAAACGCGCGGCTAACATAGTATTCATGCCCGTCGATCCCCTCGCTATGGCTTATTCGATGACGATGCTGCCCAGCGGCACGCGGTCATCCTGCCAGGCTGCTCCATCCGCGTCCGTAGCGGTCAGACGCCCCAAGTCGTTTGACCAGTATAGCCCAGTGTAAACGTTATAGCGGCCGCTTGCCAAATCCGCCGGCAGGCGCGCAGTCCAGGTCTCGCTGTCCGCCATGCCACTGTACCAGAGGCGGGTTGGCAGGCGCGTGCCCAGCGGCGCTTGATCATGGCCCCATTGCAAGCCGCTTTCCGCATGGACAAGATGCAAAAACTGCGTAATGTCTTCGGCGATGTCAGTGTCGCTGCGCCAGGCGAAAGTGATATCCAGCATCTCGCCAGCCCGGGCGGAGCGCGGCATATCCACAGCTTGCAGCGTGAAGCCGCCGGCGAATTGGGCAATGGGTTGGCTGATTGCGGGAGGCGCCGCAGCCCTAAGCGCGAACTCGCCCAGAACTGCCTGCCGGTCCCCGAGCATGCGGAGTTCGCTGGATGCGATCGCCAGGAGCGGAAAATCGCCCTCCGCCTCGCGCCAGAAAGAGAAAGCTAGCGCCAGCGCGCGGTTGGCTGGCACAGAATCCGGCAGAGGCACTTTCATGGTTTCGCGGTTTATAGGCACATGCGCGGCATCGAAGATCCAGAAGTCCCGTGTCCTGGTCACATGCTTGTCGCGCCCGACTAGCGATTCACCGCTGGCCAAATCCACAACATGCACGGAAAAGCCCAGCTTGCCATAATTCCACTGCCGAGCCGGCGCGCTGGCATAAATCCAGATATGCGCTGAATCGGCATCAATTTCCATCCGGTAGCCCTTTAGCGCGACCTGGGATTCAAAGGCGACATCAGCGGGCTGAGCCAGCAATAGCCATTCGATGCGCGGCATAAGCGATGCCAGCAGCACTATGCCAATCCACAGCGCCGGCAGCAGCGCGATGCCTATGCGAAGAACCCGCCCTGGCTTGGGCATGGCTGCCGAGAACTGCCCGCCCATGCTGACCAAGACCAGCCAAATACCCAGGAATTCCAGCATTTCTTCTATACTGTATAGATACAGGCAGCCGCTAATCTGGAACAGGCCCCGATCGCCACAGAGCCGGTCCAATTCTTCGAAGAGGACTGCGCCGAGCGCCGACATCGCCAGCCCAGCCAGAAAGCAGAACTGCCATATCCGCTCGCTCGCGACGGTGCGCATCGCCATGAACGCGGATGCCCCGGCCATGGCCGCGCCCAGGAAGGCGTACCCGCGCTGCCAATTGGCAATCTGCTCATGCAGCATGAAGTATTCGTCCCAGGCGAAGAAGAGGAAGACCAGCCCAATGCCAGCCAGGCAAAAGGCTGGAAGCCGCCGACGCCCCAGCCAAGCCGTCAGAAGCGCCAGCGCCCCAACCAGCGCCAACTGCAGCGAGGCCAGGGTGCTGGGGATATTAAACTCCCAATCCAGGTTCCATAGCCAGCTTTCGAAGCGCGGCGCCGGTTCGACCAGCAGCGCCATCAGCAGCGCGGCGATTTGCATGACCAGCAGGCAGAGGACCAGGCGCTTGCTGAAGGCTGACAGCCGCGGGATAAGCCAGCGGACGCTGAGCAGGCAGACAGGCGCGTAAAGCAAGAGAAAGACGGCTCGGTTCAGGCTTTCGGGCGCTATAGGCAAGGCTGCGCCGTCCTTCCAGGCGGGAAAACACGCTTCATAGACGCGCCCCGCAGGCTTTGCTGGCAAATGAACGCGCGATTCAGCCCGCCATCAGTCTCGGATAATCAGATTGCCCAGCGCCACGCGATTATCCAGCCAGGACCCGCCATCCGAGTCGAAAGCCGGCAGGCGCTCGCCGTCGCTGTGGCGGTACAAACCCGAATAAACCTGGTATTCGCCAGCCGCCAAATCTTCGGGCAAGGGCAGCTGCCAAGTCTCGCTGTCATCCAAGCCAGTGTACCATAGCCGCGTCGGCAGGCGCGCGCCCAGAGGCTGCTGATCGGTGACATGCCATGCGCCGCTTCGGATGTGACCGAGATGCAGGAATTGGATTAAGTCATCCACGCCGGCCGCCTCGGCTTGCCAACGGAAGGTGATGGCCAGTTTGTCGCCCGCTTTGGCGCTCGCGGGCAGGTCGGCTTGGACAAGCGCGAAGCCATTGCTGAATCTCGCCAACGGGTCGAGGATCCCTTTGTTGGATGGCTCGGGCCGCAGATATTCGCCGATGATGATTTGCGTCTCCGTCAGGCGGGGCAGATCGCTGGCTTCGACAGACTGCGTCGTGTAGAGACCCTCTCGCTCCCGCCATTGCGTCAGCACGATCCAGTAGGCGCGGTTCTCTGGCGTCTCCGCCGGCAAGAGGACCGGAATTGTTTCGCGGTAGACATGCCGCCAATCCGCGCCCAGATGCCAGAGCAGCTGCCCGCGCGAGAAACGATCCCGCCGAGCCAGTTCCGCGCCGGTGACCTGGTCGACCAGCACGACGGTATAGCCCAGCCAGGGATAGTCGGCTTGACGGGCGGAGACGATGAGATGCGCGAAGAGCTCATGCTTGCGGCGCTCAACGCGGTAGCCATGCAACTCCGTGCCGCTGCCGAAGCGGACATTCGCGGGTTCGGTCATCAAGCGCAGTTCCAGGCCTGGCGCAAGCGACCACAAGCAGAGCAGCAGCAGCCAGAGAAATGACCAGCCCAGCAAGAAGCGCGCCACCGGCTTCGAAAGCCTAAGTTCGGTGGTCAAGCCCAGCATAGCCAGCAGCGCCAGCCAGATGCCCAGGAGTTCAAGCGGTTCTTCTACAAAGTAGCGCCAGAGGCAGCCATCGCCGTTCACATCCCCGAAAAAAGCGCAGATGGCGGGCTGCTTAAGCTGTTCAACGAAGACCGCGGCCACCCCGCTGATTGCCAAGCCCGCCAACAGGCAGACATGCCAGCGTCTGGCTTCCGCAGGCGCCCCTCGCGCAGCCATCAGGGTAGCCATCACAACCGCCGCGCCCAAAGCCGCATACACTATTTCCCAGGCCGGCAAGGTCTCGTGAATCTGCATATATTCATCGCCAGCCAGGAAGAGAAACAGCAAAGCCATGCCGCCAAGGTAACGGCGATGCCAGCGCCCGGATGGCCGGCGCGCCGCCAATAGCGCGGCCCCGCTGGCCAGCGCCAACTGCGTTGAAGCGAAGGCGGCCGCAATATTGCCTTCGGCATTGAGATGCCAAAGCCATTCCTCCCATTGCGAAAGCGGCTGGTATTCCAGCGCCATGCCGATTATGAGTATTTGCCCGAGCAGCAGCAGCGCGGCCACAAGCCTGAGCCCAGGCGCGAGGCGGGGGAAAAGCCGGGCGCAGGCATAGCAGCCGATTGGCGCATAGAGCAGGACAAGGAAGAGGCGCAGCAACGTTTGCGTCGCGATCTGCGCTTCTTGACCTTCCATTGGCGCTTGATTCCTCTCGGCGCAGGCTTTGCTGGCAAGGGGACGAACGGGGAAAACTCGTCTTTATTCTACAATCAGATTGCCCAGCGCCACGCGATTATCCAGCCAGGCCCCGCCATCCGAGTCGTAAGCCGGCAGGCGCTCGCCGTCGCTGTGGCGGTACAAACCCGAATAAACCTGGTATTCGCCAGACGATAAATCCGCGGGCAAGGGCAACTGCCATGTCTCGCTGTCATCCAAGCCAGTGTACCATAGCCGCGTCGGCAGGCGCGCGCCCAGAGGCTGCTGATCGGTGACATGCCATGCGCCGCTTTCGCTGTGACCGAGATGCAGGAATTGGATTAAGTCATCCACGCCGGCCGCCTCGGCTTGCCAACGGAAGGTGATGGCCAGTTTGTCGCCGGCTTTGGCGCTCGCGGGCAGGTCGGCTTGGACAAGCGCGAAGCCATTGCTGAATCTCGCCAACGGGTCGAGGATCCCTTTGTTCACGGTCGCCGGTCGCAGATATTCGCCGATGATGATTTGCGTCTCCGTCAGGCGGGGCAGATCGCTGAACTTCGACAGACTGCGTCGTGTAGAGACCTTCGCGCTCCCGCCATTGCGTCAGCACGATCCAGTAGGCGCGGTTCTCTGGCGTCTCCGCCGGCAGGAGGACCGGTATCGTCTCCCGGAAGACATGCCGCCAATCCGCGCCCAGATGCCAGAGCAGCTGCCCGCGCGAGAAACGATCCCGGCGAGCCAGCTCCGCGCCGGTGACCTGGTCGACCAGCACGACGGTATAGCCCAGCCAGGGATAGTCGGCTTGACGGGCGGAGACGATGAGATGCGCGAAGAGCTCATGCTTGCGGCGCTCAACGCGGTAGCCATGCAACTCCGTGCCGCTGCCGAAGCGGACATTCGCGGGTTCGGTCATCAGGCGCAGTTCCAGGCCTGGCGCAAGCGACCACAAGCAGAGCAGCAGCAGCCAGAGAAATGACCAGCCCAGCAAGAAGCGCGCCACCGTCCGTGACATGGCTGAACCGCCAGCCCGGCTCATGCCAAGCGCCATCCCAAGCAAACCCAGCAGCGCCAGCCAGATGCCCAGGAATTCGCAGGCTTCTTCCAGCGGGACCAGATACAGGCAGTGATCGAGCCGGAAGATCAGCCACTGATCACAGGTGAAGAGCGCCTTGTCGATGCCAAATGCGCCAAATGCGCTGAGCGCCAAACCAGCCAGGAATGTCCCATGCCAGAGCTTTTCGCGCCTGGTGGCCGCCCGCGCCGCCATGATGAGCGTCAGGACCGCCACCGCCATGCCCAGCGCCGCGTAGACTAAGGCGAAACCCGTTTCATCGTCCTCATGCAGCAGATAAAACTCGTCCGCCGCCAGGAATGCAAAGAGCAGCGCCAGCCCGAAGAAGAAGAGCCGCTGCCAGCGCGGGCTATGCCGCCAAGCCCCCAGCAGAGCGACAAAAGCGACCATCGCCAATTGCATGGAAGCGAGCGTGGCTGGAATGTTGTATTCGCGGTCCAGGTTCCAAAGCCACCAATCATAGCTGAGGGCGGGCTGCTTGATGAAGGACAGCAGGATGACGGCAACTTGAGCCAAGAGATAGCCACTAACCAGCAGTCGGGCAGGTCCCGGCAAATCCGGGATCAGCATCCGCCAGGCAAATGCGGCAACCGGCAGGTATAGCAGCAAGAGCAGGCAGGCGGTCAAGGCGTCGGCTGATGCTGCGATGAGTCCGCTTTCCATTGGGGCGTCGTTCCGCTTTGTGGCTGCTCGCGCGAAAGCCCTCAGGCATGAATGGTCAAGCTGCCCAGGAAAACGCGCGCGTCTGGAAATGGGCGGCTTGCAGCATCCTGGGCGGCCAGGCGACCCAAATCGCTGAGGCGGTAGAGACCGGTGTAGACGGCGTATCTGCCGGTCGCCAGATCGCTCGGCAGCGGTAATTGCCAAGTCTCGCCATCCGCCAAGCCATTGTACCATAGGCGCGTCGGCAATCGCGGACCCAGGGGCGCTTGATCGTAGCCCCATTGCGCGCCGCTTGGCTCATGGACGAAATGCAGGAATTGCGCCAGATCTACATGGCTGTCGGCAGCGCTGCGCCAGGCGAAACTCACCGGCAGGCTCTCGCCAGCCCGGGCGCTTTCCGGCAGGCTCGCGGCATCAAGGGAGAGCCCCGCTTCAAAGGTCGCGATTGGGGCGGTTTCCCTGGCAGGCGATGGCTGTGGCAGGACCAGTTCATTAAGCGCGACCTGCCCGTATCGTCCGAGCAAGCTGATGATCGCTGGCGATGACGCGCTGGCGGATATACTCGCCGTCCTGGACGCGCCAAAGCGTCAGCACAGCCCAAAGCGCGCGATTGGCCGCTGCCTCGGGCGGGATTTCCAGCGCAACATTCTGTTTGTACATAGGCCGAAAAGCGAGCTTCTGCAGCGAGACCTTGGTATGCCGATTCACGTAGCGGTCGGCGCTGGCCAGAGATGCGCCGCTGACCTGGTCGACCAGATGTATCGAGAAGCCCAGGGTTGCCGCGTCCACCCCGCCCGGCAGCTGCATTATCAGCGCTGAAGGCAGACCATCGTCTTCCAGCTTGTAGCCATAGACATGCCAGCCGGGTTCAAATTCAATCGCAGCCCGCCGCGCCCAATCGGGGATGACCACCAAAGCCAGCGGGGAGGCAGCCACAAGGTAGGCGCCCCAGAGCGCCATGAATGCAGCCAGGCCGATGCTGGCCAGGCGCCGGCGCTTGGGAGAACTGTCGGAGAAATGCCCAAGCATGGCCACCAGGACCAGCCAAAAGCCCAGCAACTCCAGTGATTCTTCCACATCATGCCGCCAGGGGCAGGTTTCCTGGCTCAAGCTGCCCATCAGCCCGCAGACCGCTTCGTATTGAAGCTGCTCAACCAGCATGCCGCCGGCTGCGCTCATCGCCAAACCAGCCAGCAGGCAAACATGCCAGCGGCGCATGCCTTTCGGGCTGCCATAAGCCACCGCCAGCGTAAGCGCCACCACCAGCGCGCCCACAGCGGCATAGATAAGCTCCCAATGCGGAAGCGATTCATGAATGCGGCTGTATTCATCGTAGGCGAAGACAAGGTGCAGGCCGCCCAGCGCGAACAGATACAGGCGATGCCAAATTGGGCGCTGCCGGCTGATGAGCGCCGCAGCCAGGGCGATGCCAGAAACCAGCGCCAACTGGATGGCGGCCAGGGTCGTCGGCGCATTCCATTCGCCATTCAAATCCCAAAGCCAGGCTTCCACCTCCGAACGCGGCTCCATGCCCATGGATACCGCAAGTGCGAATGCCTGCGAAGCCAGCATGAGAGCAGCCAGGACCTTGGCGATTGGCGACAAACCCGGGATCAACCGGCGATAGGCAAACCAAACGACCGGGCAGTAGAGCGCGATGGCGAAAAGGCTCCCCAAGGTCAGGGGGGATAGCGACAGTTCAGCGCCGTTCATATCGCGTCCGCGCCAACGGGCCGCCGCGCCCCGAGCTTATGCCAAGGCGGCTTTGGGCTGGTCGCGGAGCTTCGGCGAATCGCGATGCTCGCCATAGAGGTGGCATTGGGCCGCGTGGCTGTATTCATCGTGGATGGCTGGCGGGCGGGTATCCAGGCAGGCTTGCATGACATCCGGGCAGCGCTGGGCGAAAGGGCAGCCGATGAATTGCTCGGTGGGCCGGGGCACGCCTTCCTGGATGCGCAGGGGCGGGTTTTCCACGGTCGGGTCGGGCACGGGCACGGCGGCGATGAGCGCTTTGGTGTAGGGATGCTGCGGATTGTTGATGACCTCGCTGCTGGGGCCGATCTCGACGATTTCGCCCAGGTACATGATGGCGATGCGATCGCAGGTGTATTGCAGCAGCGACAGATCATGCGAAATATACACGGTGGCCAAGCCAAGCTCGCTGGCCAAGCGGCGCGTGGTATTCAAGATGCCCGCGCGCACGGAGACATCCAGCATGGAGACCGGTTCGTCGGCAACCAGAAAGTCGGGATGCAGCACCAATGCCCTCGCCAGCACCACGCGCTGCAGCTGCCCGCCGGAGAGCTGATGCGGATATTTATCCAGGAAGACCTCGGCTGGCCGCAGGTTGACGCGGTCCAAGGTCTCGATGACGCGCTGGGTGCGCCGATTCTCGTCTTTCCAGCCGTGGATGATCAGCGGCTCGGTCAAAGAGCGGTAGAGCGTGAAGCGCGGGTTCAGCGCCTCGAAAGGGTTCTGGAACATCAACTGCGAGCGGCGGCGGAAAGCCAGCAGTTCGTCTTTTTCCAGCTTGGCCAGGTCATCGCCCGCGAAGAGGATCTCGCCATCGCTGGAATCCAGCAGTTTGACGAGCAGCTTGCCGGTGGTGGATTTGCCGCAGCCGCTTTCGCCAGCCAGCCCGAGGCTCTCGCCGCGGCGCAGCGTGAAAGAGATCTTGTTGACGGCGTACACCGTCTGTTCCTTGTCGCCGCGCAGCAAACCGCTCAACCCGCCGCCGATCTTGAAGCGCTTGGAGACATCGCGGATTTCGAGGAGCGGGCTCTCATCAAGCCCTTCCGAAGGGGGACCCAATGGCTCGCCCCTACCGGCGGCGACGGGGATTGGGGTGGGGGCGAAACCCTGCGCCACCTCGACCTGCTGCCAGAGGCGCGGATCTTCGGCTTGGGCGCGCAGGCTCTCCATTTCCGCTGAACGCAGGCAGGCGGCCAAGCGATCATCGCCGACGATTTCCAGCCGCGGGTCAATCTCGTGGCAGGCTTCTTGCACGAAGGGGCAGCGCTCAGCGAAGCGGCAGCCCGCCGGCGGCTCGCGCAGGTCCGGGGGATAACCTTCAATGGACACCAGCACATCCCGCGGGCGCGCCAGGTTGGGGAAGGCTTGCTGCAAGCCCAGGCTGTAGGGATGGGCCGGGGCATGAAAGAAGGGCTCGGAGGCCGCCTGCTCGACGATGCGCCCGGCGTACATGACCGCCACCGAATCGCAGACTTGGGCGACAACGGAGATATCATGCGTGATCAGCATGACCGTCAGGTTGAGCTCCTGCTCCAGCTCGCGCAGGACTTCCAGGATTTGATGCTGCACGATGACGTCCAGGGCGGTAACCGGCTCATCGGCTATCAGCAAGCTGGGTTCCAGCGCCAAAGCCATGGCGATGACCGCGCGCTGCTTCATGCCGCCGGAGAACTCATGCGGGTAGTGCATCAGGCGCTCGGTATCCAAGCCGACCAGATCGAAGAGATCAACCGCCCGCCGCCGGGCCGCCCGCTTGTCATAACCGCCGCGAATCCGCAGCAGCTTCATCAACTGCCCGCCGACGCGCTGCACCGGGTTCAGCGAATCCATCGAGGCTTGCGGAATCGTGGCGATCTCCCGCCAGCGCAGTTGGCGCATCTCCATACGCGAAAGCTGCAGCAGGTCCCTGCCTTTGAAGAGGATCTTGCCGGCTGTGATATGCCCGTTGCGCGGCAAAACCTGCACGACCGCCTTGAGCAGCGTGGTCTTGCCACAGCCGGATTCGCCGATCAAGCCCAGATGCTGCCCTTCGGCGACATCCAGCGAGACGCCATCCACCGCCTGCACGGCGCCTTCCTGCGTGGCATATTCGACTATGAGATCGCGGATGGAAAGTATGGTCATGGTAATCAGTTTGCAGCGCGCTGCGCCATGTTAGTTCTCTTTTGCGCGTTCCCAGATGGCGACCAGTTCTGCTTCTGTGACATCCCCGTTGGTATGCGCCACAATCATCATGTCGGCAAGGTTATTGAACTTGTTGTCGAACTTCGTCTCAACGGCGCTAATCCTGCTTACGAGTTTCGTCTCGACGGCGCTAATCCTGCTGTTGAGATTTGCCTCTAGGGCGTCAATCTTGCTATCGAGTCTCGTCTCCACGGCATCAATCTTGCTGTTGAGATTCGTCTCTACGGCATCAATCTTGCTGTTGAGATTCGTCTCTACGGCATCAATCCTGCTTATGAGATTCGTCTCTACGGCATCAATCTTGCTGTCCAGTTCTGTGATGGCAAGCGTGTTCGCATCGACTTTCGCCTCCAAGGCGTCGAAGCGTCTCTCCAAGGCGTCGAAGCGTCTCTCCATGGCGTCAAAACGACGATCCATGGCGTCAAAACGACGATCCAAGGCGTCAAAGCGGGGATTGATAATGCCCAGCAATGTGCCGAGCAAGACGACGAGAATGAGAATGGAATCCCACTTTTCTTTGACCTGTTCCATTAGCATGCTCCTCTGCCTTGGAACATCACTCGCAATCGATTCGTCTTGGTATGCGCGCCGCGCAGGCTGCTGCGGCAGGTCTAGCTCTGACACTTTGTCTTTCTCCATGCCTGTCAACTATTTTACACCATTTTGGCCTCATGATGTTCAAACATAATCTCAACTATGCAGGCGGCAACCGTGCCAGCCCTCCGCCCTTGACCGCAGCGCCTTATGCCATCTCACTCCAGCGCCTTACATCCGCCGCAATCTTGGAAAGAGCACCTCTTCATAGCCGCGCCCGATGAAGAAGCCCGCCATAACCGTCAGCATGATGCACAAGCCCGGCGGGATGATCCAGTAGAAAGCGCCGCGCGTCAACGCCAGGGACAAAAAAGCATCCTGCAGCATGAAACCCCAGCTGATCGTCTCCGGATCGCTGAAGCCCAGGAAACTGACGCTGGCTTCGGTCAGGATGGCCCAGGCGATGGCGAAAGAGCCATACAAAAAAGACAGCGGCAAGATGCTGGGCGCGATATACACAAAGATGATGCGCAGGTTGCTTGCGCCGGAAACGCGCGCCGCGCTCACGAAGGCCTGCTCCTTGATGACCAGGACCTGCGAGCGGATGACCCGCCCCGTATCCCGCCAGAGCAGCAGAGCCATGGCGATGACCACATTCCAGATGTTGGGGTCGAAGAATGCGGCGATGACGATGATGAAAGGGATGAAGGGGATGCCAAAAGCCACATCCGCCAGCCGCATCAGCGCCATATCCACCCAGCCGCCATAATAGCCCGCCAGCAAGCCCACCACCGTGCCAATCACCGCCACAGCCGCCGCCGCCGAGAAACCCACCAGCAAAGCCGAACGCGAGCCATGCACAAGCTGCGAGAAGATGTCGCGGCCGATATTGGTCGTGCCCAGCAGGAATTCGTTGGTATAACCCTCGGCTTCATCCTCGCCGGGTTCCGCCAGCCAATAGGGCAGCGCGTCTTTGATCCAATCGCCATCGCTGTTCTTCAATGGCGTCAGCGGGTCATTGGGGGCGATGAGCGGCGCGAGCACAGCCACCAGCGCGAAGATAGCGAAGACGCACAAGCCGAAGAGCGCCATCTTGTCGCGCTGGAAGACTTCCAGGTTGGTCTCCCAAAGCTGACGCAGGGCGGAGCCTTGGCGGAATTGGGCCGTCGCCAACTGGGAATCGCCGCGGGCCATGGCTTCTTGCTGCATCAAGCGCTCCCGCCTCAAGAGACCTGTGCCTGGGCCGAAGCCCCGACGCGCGGGTCCAGCAGGCTGTACAAGATATCGGCGACAAAATTCATGAAGACGATTATCAACGCGATGAGAAAGAAAGCCCCCTGCGCCAGCGGGTAATCGGCTTGCTGGACCGCCCGCACCAGCGTCCGCCCCAAGCCGGGCCAGGAGAAAACATTTTCAATCACGACATTGCCGCCGATGCTGTAGCCGATGCCCAGGGTCAGCGCTGTCAGCACGGGCAGCATGGCGTTGCGCGCGGCTGTCTGGATCATCACGCGCCATTCGCTGTAACCCGCCAGCCGGCTCATGGTGACGTAATCCTGGTCGAGCACTTCCAGCATATTCGAGCGCATCAGCAGCAGGGGCAAGCCATGCAGGTAGAGCGCCAGCGTGAAAGTGGGCAGGATCATGTGCCGCCAGAAAACCGGCGACATCAACTTGTCCCATTCCGTCTCCCAGCGATAGCGCACCAGAGCCGGTCCGATGCCGGCGGATGGCAGCAGCTTCCACTGAAAGGCGAAGAAAGTCAGCAGCAGCATGCCCACCCAGAAGGAGGGGGCCGCCCGCGTCATCAGCGTGAAGGTCGTGCCGACGCGCTCGAAGAGACTGCCGCGCAGCGCCGCCATCAAGATCCCGCCAAGCACGCCGACGCAATAAGCCACCAGCAAAGAACTCAGCGTCAGATAGATCGTATTGGGCAGGTCGGCTTGCAAAATATCCAGCACGGTTTTGCCGGAATAACTGAAGGTATCGCCCAAGTCGAAGCGCGCCAGGTTGAGCAGGTAGATGATGTATTGCTCGCCCAGGGGTTTGTCCAAGCCGAAACGCGCCAGCAGAGCCGCCTCCTGCTCTTTGGTGAAGGTGGTGTCGATGTAGCTGGCCAGGGGGTTGCTCGGCGCCAGGCGGAAGAGCAGGAAGAGCAGCGTAACGATGATCCAGAGCACCATCACGCTCTGCAGAAAACGCCCCAGAATGTAGTAGGCGATGCCGCGGTTCATGCTTTTCTCCGTCTTCCCCCACCCTATATCCCTCCCCCATAAAGAGGGAGGGACTTTTCACTTATGGACAAGATCGACTCCCCTTCCCGCATTTTGGGGGAAGGGGTTGGGGGATGGGGGTGTAAATCAACCGCCCGGATAATGCAGGCGGCCGTCGTCGTCCCAGCTGTAGCCCGCGCCTTCCAGCAGAGCGCGCGCGCCTTCAATGCTGTAATCGTAGGTCGGCAGGTCATCGCATTGACGCCAGTATTCCAGCGCGGCGGAAACGAAGCTGTCGGCCGGCGCCGCCAGACCATTGAAGATGTTGTCGATGATGAACTCCTGCGGAATGGCATGCGCGATCGCCTGGCGGAAGGTCACATCGTCAAAGGGCGCATAACGCACGTTGAAGGCGAAGTAGTTGAAGCCGATGCTGATCGCCGAGAACAGATCCAGATGCTCGTTGTCATCCACGATCTGCTGCAGCACGCCGGGGTCGCCGGGCCATTCCCAGAGGAAGTTCATCTCTCCGGATTGAATCTGGCCCAAGGTGGCTTCCTGGTTCGGCAGGACGTTCATCAGCCAGGTATCGATCTTGGGGCGCGCCCAGTGATCATCGAAAGCCTCGAGCAAGACGAACTCGTTGACGTCAAAAGCCACATACTTGAAGGGACCCGAGCCAATCGGGATCTCTTCCTGGATCGAGTCGGAATCGGCGTCGTCGCGCAACAGCAAGTCCTCAATGATGGGCTCCCAGACATGCTTGGGGATCAAGTTCAGCTTGGCCAGCGAGCTGGTCTCGAATGCGGCTGAAGGCGTGTGCAGCGTTAAGCGCAAGGACAGGTCATCGATGATCTCGATACTGGCCACGTTGCGGGCAAAGGGGTGATAATCCGGCGCTTCCGGGCGGAACTCCTGATTGCCGTCTTCGTCCGTTTGGGTCGTGCCAGCCAGAGCCGCTTCAAAGCTGTAGGCGGCATCATCAGATTGCACGTCTTCGCCATCATGCCATTTCATGCCGGCGCGCAAGGTGACGACCACGTTCAGCGGGTCTTCCCAGACGACGCTCTCGGCAGCCCAAGGCTCGGGCACGCCAATCGAGTTGATGCGCATCAGGCGGTCCCAGGTCATCTCGGTGACGCGGCTCGGGGCGTCGCCGGCGATCTCCAAAGGATTGAAGGAGTTCAGGAAGGAGGTCGTCGAGGTGATCAGCGTCTTGTCGTCGGTGGTCGGCTCAATGCCAATCCAGGTCCAGAAGTTATGCACGCCGATGCCAGCCTGGGTCGTGATGCTGTCCGGATTGAAGACAGAGGTATTGACGACTTGCGGCGTAAGCGGATGAATGAAGTAAGCGTTGACCATGTCGTTGCGGATGATCCGCTGGGCTTCGCAGATGATGCCCAGGCGCGCTTCCTTGTCAGCCACTTCCACGCGCTGCGCTTCGGCAAGAGCGTCGTAATCGGGGTTGTTATAGCCGATGAAGTTATAACCGCCATCGCGCACGCTGGAATGGAAGAGGTTGTAGGTGAACTCGTCCGGGTCCGAGCGTTCGGGCCGCCCGACCATGCGCCAGTGCGTCATCTGGAAAGGACGGTCGGCCGCGGCGCTCTCTGTCGTGCGGCTGTACCAGATCTCGTCAATCATCTGCGCCCAGGGGATGGCGCGATGCTCAACTTCCAAGCCCAGCTCGCGCATGTTTTCGACGACCAGGCGAGTGGTCTCGTATTCAATGGGGCGTTCGGCTTGGGTCACCGAGTGGACGATGATAGGCGGCACCATCTCGCCCATCGACTGCGAGTTGACCGGCAGGACCAGCGCCAGCAGCAGAGTCAACAGAATGAAAAGTGGGGTGATGCGTTTGAGTTTGCGGCTCATGGTTGGCTTTTCTCCTTGCCACTTCATAAATTGCGTCCAACGAAAAGACTTGCGAAGATGCAACGCGCTCTATTCTAGCCCACCTCCCCCGGTTCTCAAAACACCAGCAACAGAGTATCCCTTTGGCTCACGGCAATTGCAAATATCCGATGCCGTCTTGGCAGAGAATCCGCGCATTTGGCGAAAGGGCATCCAGCCGATTGACGACCGCCCGCGCTTCCTCGCCCTGGAGCAGCTGCGGATTGCCCGCCTCATCCAGCAGAGCGGGCTGCAAACTGTAACCCGCGTCGCCCGCGCCAGCGATCTCCGCGAAGACGATGACCGTCTCCGACCATTCGCGATTGCGGCGATCCACGCTGACGGCATAAGGCGCGTTGCGGCTGATAGGACTATGGCTGACCGGCCCGCGATTGTGATGGAAAACAAAATTGCCCAGGCTGTAGAAGATGGGCTTGCCCATGTAGACCTCGACCGCCTGCAAAGAATGCGGATGATGCCCGATGATGACATCGGCGCCGGCGTCGATCAGCTTATGCCCAACCTCAATCTGGTAATCCGCCAAACCGTCTTGAAAACGCGAACGCCAGAACGGCGGCACGCCCCAGTGCATGGCCAGGACGACGAAATCCGCCCCTTGCCTGGCTCGTTCGATTGCCAGTATCGCGCGGTCGACGTCTTCACCCCAGGCGCGAGTATGGACGTAGGGAGCGCTGCCCGGCTGTTCCATGCTGGCGGCAAAGTCGATATGGTAAGACTCGCTGGCATGAATCGGCGCGACGCCCGGTCGCTGGTCGGTGGCGGCCGATTGCGGGCCCAGGGTCGATGCCGCGCCCAGGAATGCCACGCGAAGCCCGCCCGACGGAATGACTTCCGCCCGCCAGGCAGCATCGAGATCCTCGCCCGCGCCGACGAATGCCAAACCGGCATTGCGCAGATGAGCGAAAGTATCGCGCAATCCGACTTCGCCAAAATCCAGCATGTGATTGTTGGCCAGGGTGACGATATCGAAGCCCAGGCGCTGCGCGTCAGCCAACAGCTCCGGCGGCATGCGCATGTTGATCCACTTCTCGACGGGCGCGCCCCGCGTGGAGACCGGCGTTTCCAGGTTGCCGAATGCGATATCGGCGTCGCGCAAGCAAGCGGAAACCGCCGCCAACTCCGCGCTGGGAGGCAGGGGCTCTTGAATGAAGATGTCGCCGACCATGGCTATTGTGGGCATGCCTTGTCCTTCTGTTGGGCGAGTCGCCGCCTCGCCCCTACAACACAGCTTATTCAGTCGCCTCTACACCTTCTCCCCGCCTTTGATGACCGCGGCGATCTGGCGCAGGTTGCGGATATCCAGCAGCGGGTCGGCATCCAGCAGCAGCAGGTCGGCGTATTTGCCGGCTTCCACTGTGCCAATCTCATCATCCCAGCGCAGGATCTTGGCGTTGTTGCGCGTGCCGATGGTGATGGCTTCCATGGCGCTCAAATCATTCTCGACCAGCAATTCCAGTTCGCGAGCCATCGAATAGATATGCGGGGCGAGTGGGTTGCCGCCGGCATCCGTGCCGCAGCCGAGGAATATGCCTTTGGAGCGCGCTAAGGCGATCGTCTTGCGGATCTGCTCGACGCCCTGCTCGATCATGGGCTTGCGCCGTTCGGCATCGGCTCGCTGCACCGGCGTCAGCGGATAGCTCTCCAAATCCGGATTGCCCACGCCAACGGTCAGCACCAAGGACGCGCCCCGCTCCACCATCATGTCGGCGGTTTCTTCATCCAGGTAGGTGCCATGCTCAATCGAATCGACGCCGCCCAGCATGCAGTTGCGGATGCCGCCTGTGCCATGGCAATGCGCGGCCACCGTCCGCCCCATCATGTGCGCCACTTCGCAGGCCGCCGCGATCTCTTCGACGGTCAGCTGGCTGGCGTGAATATCTTGCCCGGGCGTGGCGCTGCCGCCGGTGGCCATGAGCTTGACCAGGTCGGCGCCGGCTTTGATCTGTTCGCGAGCGGCCTTGCGCATCTCATCCGGTCCATCGGCTTCGCGGGCGATGAAATGGGCATGCCCGCCGGTCATGGAAATGACCCGCCCGGAGAGCTTCATGCGCGGACCCTGGATGAAACCGCGATCGATGGCAGACCGCAGCGACATCTCGATATATTTCTCGCCGCCGACATCGCGAATGGTGGTCACGCCATGCGAGAGCACGCGCTTGCAGATATCCACCGCTTCCAGCACGAGCGCGTCGCGAGGCTTTTCCAGCAGGGTGAAGACGCTGTCCGAGCCGTTGTAGCAGATATGAATATGGGCGTCGATCAAGCCGGGCATCAGCCACTTGCCGCTGACGTCAATCTGTTTGGCTGCTTGGGCTTCGGGTGGCAGGTCCGCCTTGCTGCCGGCCCAGGCGATGCGCTCGCCCTGGACATGCACGGCGGAATTGGCGATAGGCTGGCCGCCATTGCCGTCGATGAGGGTGGCGCCGGTGAGTATGTATTCCATTGCTGAGTCCTTTCGTGTTCCGGGTGTGTTTTGGGCGAGTCAGGCTTTGCCTCGATTGGCTGTCTGGCTTCTAGGACCCGACCACTATGCTGCCGAGCGGCAGGCGCGAATCGACAAGATCATCGCCATCCGCCGTCCGTCCGCTCATGCGCGCCAAGCCATCCAAGGCATAGAGCCCAGTATAGACGCTGTATCGCCCCGGTTCGAGGTCGGCTGGGAAGGCTACCCGCCAAGTTTCAGAATCCGCCAGCCCACTATACCACAGCCGGGTGGGCAAGCGCGGGCCCAGGGGCTGCTGGTCAAAGTTCCAAAACGCGCCCGTTGCTTCGTGGTGGAAATGCAGGAACTGGGTGTACTCCTCCGCAGGCGCCTCGGCGGCGCGCCAGGTGAACCTGATCTCCCGCGTTTCGCCACTTTGGACGCTCGTTGGCATATCTACCGATTGCAGGGCAAATCCGTTATCGAATATGGCCAGCGCCGGTTGACTGGCCGGCTGCGATGGCGCTCGGATGACAAATTCGTCCAGGATGACCTGCGTGTCGCTGAGCAGGGGCAGATCGCTTGCCACAACCCGCTGCCGTTCATAGCCATCGTCCTGCTCGCGCCAGACCGTGAACAGCAGCCACATGGCACGGTTCTCTGGCGAATTCGGCGGCAGCCTCAGGCGAAGCCACTCCACATATTTGAAGGTCGGGTCATACAGGGCTGTATGCCAGCTGCGACGGCGAGCGGCGCCGGCGTCCGCTTGAGCCAACATCTCGCCGCTGGCCTGATCAACCAGATTCAGCGAATACCCCAATCCAGTAAACCTGTGCCATTTATTGGCGACGACATAGAGATTGACATCATAGCCCTCGGCGTCTCGTGTCATGCCGACGGCTTCCAGGCGCACTGTCTTCTCATAACGCGCATCCACTGGCTGGGTCATGCGCAGCTCGAAGGCGTTGGCGATTGGGACGACGGCGACTGTGCCCAAGACATAGAGCGGCGGCAGCAGAAAGTGGCTGAAGCCGAGCCTCCTGGCTCGCTCCCCGCGCCGCGCATCGCAATATAAGCCGCAGACGGCAGCCAGTACTATCCAAACGCCGACCAACTCCAGGACTTCCTCGATCCGATAGAGGTCCAGGCAGCCATCAATGTCGATGCGCCAGAGCAGGAAAAAGTCGCAGTCCAAGGGCACGATATCAAGAATGATCGCGCCAACCGCGCTCATGCCCAAACCTGTCAAAATGCAAGCGTAGTATTTCCTGGCTTCTCGCGGCGCATGCCAGGCGATGAATGCGGTCGCCCCCGCCAGCGCCAAACCCAATGCCGCGTAGTAGCGCTGCCAATTCGCGTAGTTGTCTTTGACGCTGTGCCATTCGTCCCAGGCCAGAAAAAGAAACACCAGCCACACAAAAATCATAAGCAGTCGCTGCCTGGCGAGGCCCCCGGCCGCGACCCAGGCCGTAAACAGCGCGAGCCAGCCAACCAGCGCGAGCTGCGCCGTCGACAGCGTGGATACGACGTTGCGTTCGGCATCCAAATGCCATAGCCAGCGCTGCTGCGCCGTCTGCGGCTGCAGGTAGAGCCCAAGGCTTACGATTGCGATCTGCGCCGCCAGCGCGAAAACAAGCAGCCCTTGGCAGCCAGCGCTCAAGCCGGGCCGCAGCCAGCGAAACACCGCCAAGCCCGCCGCGCCATAGAGCAGCCAAATGAACAGAAAGACAGCCTGCTGCGTCAGGCCGATCGGCGCGGGTTCGGCCATGGAATCGCCTTGTCAATTCCGCCGATGATAGAGATCGGCCGGCGAACTGGCCTGCCCGGAGGCGATCTTGGGCGGCGTCATATACGCCCGTTTGGAATGGCTCAAGCCCGCGCCCAGCATAGCTTCCAGGAACTTCAGCTGCACCCGCGCCGGGTTCAGGAAGGGCAAGCCCAGCTCGGCTTGGCAGGCTTCGGGGATCTCCAGGAATCCCATGCTCATGCAGCCGACGATCAGCGTATCGGCGCGGTCTTCTTCAATGGCTTTCCGGCCCTCGGCCAGGGTCGCCTCGATGGCCAGTTCGCGGTCTTTATGCAGCTCAAGCACGGGGATGTTCACCGCGCGGACGCTGGCCAGCTTGTCGCCGCCGCCGCTATTGCGCATGGTCTCTTCCAGGGGACCGATGACGCTGTCGGTGACGGTGATGACCGAATAGCGCCGCCCCAATGCCGAAGCCATCAGCGCCGTGGCTTGCCCAGCGCCGACCACCGGGATATCCACCATTTCCCGCAGCGCGCCCAGGCCCGGGTCGCCATAACAGCCCAGCAAGATGCCATCCCAGCCGTCGGCTTGCAGCTGGTGGGCTTTTTTGACCGTCTCGGGGATGGACAGATATTCTTCGTACATGCTTTCGATGGAGCCGGGGCCAGCGGGGATGTCGGTGATATCGACTTCGGTGTCGGGTCCCGCGAAGCGCTGCAGATAGTCGCGGCGGCGAGCCAACTCGGCTTTTCCCTCGGGCGTCCTGCCCATGGGGCCGGATACGAGATAGATGAGTTTCATGCGTTATATCTCCTGTGGCGAGCCTGTCATGGCCACCTATAGTAGCGGCAGAGCGCGTGAAAACATAGAGGACGCGTCACGGCCACGCCCCTGTTACCATTGCGAATCGCAGACCCCGCCCCCGGCCCCAGCCGCCATCTCTATGGCGAGCATTCCGACGAGTCAGAGAGGGGGAGTAAAATGCAGCGAGCCGCAAGGTTTTTTGCGTGGGCGGTCGCATTGCGGCGCCGGTGTCTACAATTCCTCAGTAAATGCAATTAAGCAATTTGAAAAACTAACCACCGAGTACACCGAGAGCAAAGCAAAGGCATCCCTCTGTGTCTCTTTGGTGAATAGTTGTTTCACGACTTACTTGCACATACTTCTGTGGTGAATCAGATCTTCTCCAAGGCCGCGCGGACGATATTCGCCGAGGTCTCGAATGCCCAAGCCACGCGATTCACCCCGCGCAGCAGATGCGTCCGCGTGACCCGCCGCATGTGCGCATCGGCTTCGGCGATATCAAGCGCGGGCGCCAGATCGGGCAATTCCGGCACGCGCATCGCCGGCTCCGTGCGGAAGCGCCCCTGCCGCGTGAAGTTGATGGGCACCAATTCCCGAGCCAAAGCCAGCAGGGCATCGTTATAGGCTCGCCCGCCGGCATCGCCAACCGCGCCATCAGCCAGCCCAGCCCCAGCAGCATGCAGATCCGCCAGCGCCGCGTCCAGGTCGGCCAGAGCAACGTAAGCCGGCTGGAAATCCGCCTCATCGCCAGCCGCCGCCGCGTAGCTATCCAGGGTGCCTTTGAATTCAGCGGTCAGCGCGCGGAAGTCATAGGGATGCAGCGGATTGTTGAGCAGGCGCTGCAGGGAGCTGGCATAGACGCGCAAGTCGCGCATCAGGTTGTCCTTGTCGGCGATTTCCAGGGTGTCATTCTCGGTATGCCAGGCGATGTTCGCGCCGCATCCGCCAACGCTGTAATAGCCCATGCTTTCGGCTTTCTCCAGCGGCATGGAAGACAGCAGCATGAACAGGCTGGAGATGCCGATGTTGTTGAAGGAATAATCGCCGGCTTGGTGCGGGCGCTCGCCAGTGAAGCCCAGGCCCGTGGCATCCTTGACCGATTGGGCGGCGAAATCATGCGCTTCCGACATGACCGTCACGCCGCGGTATTCGGTGGCCCAGCGGCAGCCGGGCGAATCGATATTTATCTGGGCGATGCAATCCCGCGCCAGTTCCAGCCCAAACTTGTCGGCGTACCAGGTCGAAGCGCCATAGCGCCCGGTGCTATGCCCCGACCACCAAGCCACCCGCAGGCTGCGCGCCAGCCCATCGCGATGCTCATGGAAGACCCGCGCCAATTCCAGCAGGCTGGCGTTGCCCACCGCGTTGTCGCCGATGCCCACATCCCAGCTGTCCACGTGGCCATGCGCCAGGGCAAAACGCTCCGGCTCGATAGCGCCTTCGATCTCCGCCACCAGGCAGGGACATTCGAACCAGCCTTCCTTGAGCTTGGCATGCAGGGTGGCTTCTACTGTGCCTTCCTGCATCCGCGCCATCAAGACATCGCCATCGGGCCGGTTGATGGAGACGACTGGGATATCCGGCTGGCGCTGATAATTGTCCAGGTCCGGCGCGCCCCATATCGTCGTGCAGATGCCCCAGTGGATATCGACGCCGGGATTGATGAAGATGCAGCCTTTGGCGCCTTTGTTCTGGAAATACCAGACCGGCGGCGGACCGCCAAAGCCATCCACGACGACAATCTTGCCGGTAACATCAACATCGCTGAGGGGCGTGAAATCGAAGAAATCGGCGCTGCGCCCGGCCGCGAATCCTTCAATGCGCACGCATTCGCCGCTGACGCCTTCGGGGGGCGTGCTGATGCTGAAGGCTGGAGTCTTGGCGCGGAAGGAGCGGTCGCCCGCCACCAGCGATGCCCGCACCGGCACGCTCAGGAAAAGCTCCGGCATGTGCATGGTATGCGGGATGCCCAAAGCGCTCAGCCGCTCGGCGATGTAGTTGAAGGCGCTGCGCTCGTCTTCCGATGACGATTCGCGCACCAGGCTGGTGAAACGCTCGACAAGCGACCAGGGTTCCTCTGGCGCCAGGGATTCCAGCAACGCGGCTTCCAGATCCGCGTTTTTGCTTTCGTACAGGCTTTGCATAGCGGCGACTCCTCCATAACAATGTAGCCAATGGCGGGATTGTAACCCAGCGCCGGGCAGATGCGTAGTCGCGCGTGAATGCTCTTCCTGTATGGATCCCGCGTCAGCGATAACGCGGAATTAGCGAATGCCCTGCGATAACGGGCTTAGAAACTTGTGCCGCAGACGAAGGTATTGTCCTCGTAGTTGATGATTGGGTCCAAGCCCGCGACGGGGCAGGGATCCGCGTCCCCGTCTGGCATCGGGTGGGATTGACTCGTCAACTTGAAGACATAGTCCGCGTCGGCGCCATTTGCCCCATTTGCCCCATTGTCGCCATTGTCGGGCGGGCGGGCGTTGGTCGGGCTATCCGGATCGGGCATGCCATATTCATTGCAAAAGCCCCAGATATCGCCGATGACGGCGCCGAACGTGTAATGATAGTTGGCGCAGCTGGCGACGCTTGGCTCGTTCCGCGCCCAGAAATAGCCGATCTGCCATTCGATATCGTCATAGCAATGCCCGGCTTTGCTGCTATGGCAGAGGTTGTCGTCGGCGAAACCCACAGCGCTGACCATAAACACACAGAACAGTAAAAGCGCCATTCTCCTGAACATAAGACAGCTCCTCGAAAATTGAGCGAACAAGTCTCTTGATGAGACCCGGTGCGGGCGCGCGTCAGCCGAATGTCCGCAATCAAGCGAGAGAGCTGCGTCTGTTCAGCCGCTGCGCGACCAAGCTGGCAATTGTTGGCGGCGGAGAGCATGGAAGGAGGCGATGAAATATGTATCATTACAATTGCCATAACTACTTTCTGATATATTTGGTTCAATTATGTTACGCGATTTGGCGATTGGCTGTCAAACGGATCGGGCGTGGAATGGTCGCGCTGGCGCAAGGCAATTGCTATGCTGGAAGCGGCATGGCTCAAACGAGGCGGCGATGACAGACCCATTGGCGACGGCGCTTGATTATGCGAGGCGCGAAGCATCCAGATCGCTGGACGGCTTCAAGACCCTGCTTCGCTTCCCATCCATCAGCCAGGACGCGGACTGCGAGCCGCAGCTGCAAGCCTGCGCGGATTGGATCCTGGCGGAGATGCGGCGCATCGGTTTGCACAAGGCGCGGAAACTGCCGACCGCTGGCCATCCCGTCGTTTACGCCGAATGGCTGCAAGCCGGCAACGACAAGCCAACCGCGCTCATCTACGCGCATTATGACGTCCAGCCAATCGGAGACGAGGCGCTCTGGGAGTCGCCGCCTTTTGAACCGACCATCATCAACGGGCGTTTGACGGCTCGCGGCGCTGTGGATGACAAATGCGGCATCTGGATCACGCTGAAAGCCATCGAAGCCATTCTCAACACAACTGGGGAGTTGCCGGTCAATATCAAGCTGATGTTCGAAGGCGAGGAAGAGCTTGGCTCGCCGAACGCGGCCGCTTTCATCCGCGCCAATCGACAGCTGCTGGCGGCCGACGCGCTTCTGATCTGCGATGGGCCGTTTTCGCCCCGGCAGCCCATCATCATCAATGCCCTGCGCGGCCTGATCGCGGCTGAACTGCGAGTCATGGGACCGCCGAGCGATTTGCATTCCGGGCGTTATGGCGGCGCGGTCAAAAACCCGGCGCATTTTCTGGCGCGCGTCATCGCCTCCTTGCATGACCGCGACGGGCGCGTTGGCATCCGCGGCTTCTATGACGATGCCATCCCCATGAGCGACCAGCAGACCCGCCAGATGAACCAGCTCTGGAAATCCATCGGACCGGACATCCAGCGCGGAGCGGGCGTCGAGGCTTTCTTCGGCGACAACTTGGGCATCTTCGCCGAGCGCACGAATGCCCAGCCGACGCTTGATGTCAGCGCAATGGCCTGCGGCGGTCCCGCGGGCAATATCATCCCAGCCCAAGCCCGCTGCCGGCTGGCCATGCGCATCGTGGCCGGGCAGGATGCCGACAGAATCTGGGCGCGCTTCGTCGAGCATGTCATGGCATTCGCGGAGCCGGGCATACACATTGAGGCGGACTTGCTCAGCCTGGCGCATCCCTTGTTCATGCGGGCCGAGGGGCGCGAGATCCAAGCCATTCAGCGGGCATTCAAAGCGGCGCTGGGGCGGGAGGGCTTGCTGATGCGGCATGGCGGATCGCTGGCTATCGGCGGCATCCTGCAGCGCGAACTGAATGCGCCGGCCGCTATGCTGGGTTATGGCTCGGGCGGCAATTCTCATGCGCCCAACGAATTCATCATTGTCGATGACATCCAGCCAGCGACCGATGTGGCGATTCATCTGCTCCATGCGCTGAGGGATGAACTGTAGCTTGCGCGGACGGCTCGGCTCAAGGGACAATAGCCAAAAGTCGAACGCCACCGAGGCCATGCCATGAAACCCACATCGCTCGATTTCAGCTCCCGCCGCTCGATGGTCAGCGCCCGACGCGGCCTGGTAGGAGCCAGCAACCCCCTGGCTGCCCAAGCTGGACTCAACATCCTGCGCCAGGGCGGCAACGCGGCCGACGCCGCCATCGCCACATCCGCCGTCATGAATGTCACGGATCCGGGTTCCTGCGGGGTCGGCGGGGATTGCTTCGCCCTGTATTTCGACGCGGTGACCAAGCAAGTCACAGCGTTGAACGGCAGCGGACGCTCGCCACAGGGTTTGACGTTGGAGGCAGTCCAAGAGCTCGGCTGGACGAGCATGAACCCGCGCCATGCCCACAGCGTGACCGTGCCCGGCGCCGTCCGCGGCTGGCATGATCTCCTGGAGCGTCATGGCACGATGTCTCTGGGCGACGTGCTGGTCGACGCCATCCATTACGCCAGCGAAGGCTATCCTGTCGCGCCGGTGGTGGGCTTGCGCTGGGAACGCTCGGGCGGATTCCTGCAGGGCGCCGCCAATGCCGAAGAGTACCTGCCCAGTGGCAAGCCAGCCAAAGGCGGGCAGATCGTGCGATTGCCGGGTTTGGCAAAGACCCTGCGCATGATCGCCGAGGGCGGACCTGAAGCATTCTATGAAGGGCCCATCGCCGAAGCCGTCGTTACATCCCTGCGCGAACAAGGCGGCGTGATGACGCTGGATGACCTGCGCAGCCATCGCTCCAGCTGGGACGAGCCGATTCACACGGATTATCGCGGCATCACGGTCTATGAATGCCCGCCCAATGGCCAGGGCTTGACCGCCTTGATCGCCCTGAATATCGCCGAAAACTTTGAGCTGGGCGCGCTGGCCTGGGATTCGCCGCAGAGACTGCACCTGATGGTCGAAGCCATGCGCCTGGCTTGGGCGGACGCGCATGAATACATCGCCGATCCAAAACAAGCCGAGGTACCCATAGACCGGCTGCTCAGCAAAGCCTATGCCGCTGAACGCGCTGGGCGGATTCACAGCACTTACACAGCCGAGCCGCCGCCGACGCCGGGCGACTTGCCGGGCGGTTCAGACACGATATACCTCAGCGTGGTGGATGGCGCGGGCAACGCCTGCTCATTCATCAAGAGCCTGTACATG